>JBMOLB010000001.1:0-2676 GCA_049323035.1 Patescibacteria group bacterium
GATTGCAGTCTGAAACTCGACTGCATGAAGCTGGAATTGCTAGTAATCGCGCATCAGCACGGCGCGGTGAATACGTTCCCGGGCCTTGTACACACCGCCCGTCAAGCCATGGAAGCCGGGGGTACCCAAAGTCAGTGACTCAACCGCAAGGAGAGAGCTGCCTAAGGTAAAACCGGTGACTGGGGCTAAGTCGTAACAAGGTAGCCGTACCGGAAGGTGCGGCTGGATCACCTCCTTTCTAAAGAGTAATCAGTATTACTAAATTTATTTATAGTTGCTCACTTTTTTATTTTGTTCTGAGCAGCCTAGGCTGCTGTGAGTGTTAATCACGGGCCTGTAGCTCAGATGGTTAGAGCGCACGCCTGATAAGCGTGAGGTCAGTAGTTCAATTCTACTCAGGCCCACTTAGGGTGCGTGTGATATTAACCACCCAGAATTTATTTCTGGGGCTATAGCTCAATTGGGAGAGCGCCGCCCTTGCAAGGCGGAGGTTATCGGTTCGATCCCGATTAGCTCCACTAAATGTTCTTTGAAAGATTGAAAGAGTTGAAAATTATATATTTTCACTGAGTCAAATAAACAGTAATATCTATCTATCTAATTAAGATTTTTGGTTAAGTTACTAAGAGCATACGGTGGATGCCTTGGCACAAATAGACGATGAAGGACGTGATTACCGACGATATGCCACGGTTAGGTGGAAATAACCTAGAACCCGTGGATTTCCGAATGGGGAAACCCACCTGAAGTAATGTTCAGGAATTCTCGTTTGAATCCATAGAACGAGATATGATAACCTAGGGAATTGAAACATCTTAGTACCTAGAGGAAAAGAAAACAAAAGTGATTTCCTAAGTAGTGGCGAGCGAAAAGGAAATAGCCTAAACTGTTCAACATGTCAAAGGTCGTAACCGTTGTGTTGACAGGGTTGTGAGGTGTTTTCGGACTGAATTACGAATAAGTCGAGAAGTTAAAAACTATAATATTAGTTGAAGATTCTGGAAAGTTTCACCATAGAGGGTGATAGTCCCGTAAACGAAAATATTATAGCTTCTCGGAAAACATTCTCAAGTAGCACGGAATAAGTGGAAGTCTGTGTGAATCTGGCAGAACCATCTGCTAAGGCTAAATACTCATTTGTGACCGATAGCGCATAGTACCGTGAGGGAAAGGTGAAAAGTACTCCTAACAGGAGAGTGAAATAGTACCTGAAACCGTATGCTTACAAGCAGTTGGAGCTCCGCTTGCGGAGTGACAGCGTGCCTTCTGGATAATGAGCCTACGAGTTAGTCGTCACTTGCGAGGTTAACCCCGTAACGGGGGAAGCCGTAGCGAAAGCGAGTTTAAATAGAGCGTTAAGTAAGTGGCGCTAGACGCGAAACCGGGTGATCTACCCTTGTCCAGGATGAAGTGAGGGTAAAACCTCATGGAGGTCCGAACTAGTGTGGGTTGAAAACCGCTTGGATGAGGTGAGGGTAGGAGCGAAAGACCAATCAAACTCGGAGATAGCTCGTATTCCTCGAAATAGCTTTAGGGCTAGCGTCGATTAAAAGTGTAAGGGAGGTAGAGCACTGATTGGGCTAGGGCTGTCACAACGGTACCAAACCCAGACAAACTCCGAATGCCCTATACATGTTTATCGGCAGTCAGGCTATCAGGGATAAGCTTGGTGGCCAAAAGGGGAACAACCCAGACCAACAACTAAGGCCCCCAAACAGTAGTTAACAGAGAAAGGATGTTAAGTTGCTCAGACAACTAGGATGTTGGCTTAGAAGCAGCCATTCATTTAAAGAGTGCGTAATAGCTCACTAGTCAAGCGACCTAGCGTCGACAATATCCGGGACTTAAACTACTTGCCGAAGTTTTGGACTCCGATTTATCGGAGTGGTAGAGGAACATTCCATTCAGCTGTGAAGGTGTATCGTGAGGTATGCTGGAGCGAATGGAAAAGCAAATGTAGGCATAAGTAACGATAACCCCGATGAAAAATCGGGGCGCCGAAAATCTAAGGTTTCCTGAGCAATGTTAGTCATCTCAGGGTTAGTCAGGTCCTAAGCAGAGGCTGAAAGGCGTATGCGATGGAAAACAGGTTAATATTCCTGTACCTGGTATAATTTGTTTGACTATAAGGAGTGACGCAGGAGTGAAAGATTAGCCACCTGTTGGATTAGGTGGTCTAAGCACGTAGGTGGAAAATGTAGGCAAATCCGCATTTTCTTAACACTGAAATGCAAACGGGAGTCCTTTGGACACAAACTAATCCTAATCATACTGCCGAGAAAAACTTCGTATAGAAAAATTATATCAGACTGTACCGCAAACCGACACAGGTAGATGGGTTGAATATACTAAGGCGCTCGAGTGAGCCGTGGTTAAGGAACTCGGCAAATTAACCCCGTAAGTTCGCAAGAAGGGGTTCCCACGAAAGTGGGACGCAGTGAAATGGCCCAAGCGACTGTTTAACAAAAACACATGTCTCTGCGAAGTCAATTAAGACGAAGTATAGGGACTGACACCTGCCCGGTGCTGGAAGGTTAAGGAGAGAGGTCAGCCGCAAGGCGAAGCTTTGAACCGAAGCCCCAGTAAACGGCGGCCGTAACTATAACGGTCCTAAGGTAGCGAAATTCCTTGTCGGGTAAGTTCCGACCTGCACGAATGGTGTAACGATTTGGGCAC
>JBMOLB010000002.1:0-1471 GCA_049323035.1 Patescibacteria group bacterium
GACGATAGATTCACCATTGAGCAAAACCTGTGACCGGATCTTCGCGAAACAAAAGTGTGACACCCTTGCCGCTGAGTCGAACGCGCTCCGGTTCTCAATTTGCCCTCCGGTATTTCACCATAACGCCTTGCGATGAGCGGACGCCGAACGTAGTGAGGGAATTTGGGGTGGGCGCATGCGTTGCGTCAGCAAGGCATGCGACCAGCCCAAACGTTCCGCTCGATCGCTCTGTTAGAAATTTATTTATATGCGTCTTTTCGAAATTCAACTGTCAGCATTGAGACAATCAACTGCTTTTCATCAATAGTATAGAAGACTCTGAATTTGCCAATACGATATCGCCACGTTGGCGGCACATAGTCGACGAGCTTCTTTATGTTTTGTCCATAATGAGGTTCTGCTCGCAACTGAGGATAAGTATAAGACTTCAATTTATCTTCAAGAAATCGTTTTTCAATCTTGGCAAAGTCACCAAGTCTTTCAATAAACTCCTGAGTCTCGAAAATCCGATAATTACTCAACGAAGCGCCCCTTTTTTGCCTGGACATTTGCATGCGCCCGTTTCAAACTCTGATTTAAGGATTTATTACTCTTAATTTCATTCATCTCAAATTCATCAACAAACTCTGTCTCCTGGATGAATCGAAGAACCGCTGTCTCAATAAAATTGGATAAAGGACGATTCTCCTGATCAGCGAGCTTGTTAAACAAGTTATAAATGTCATCCTTCAGTCTCAATGTGACGGTTTTTGGCATTACCGACCTCCTAAGAATACAAATGCATCTATTGTATTATATTTCATTCGTTTGATGACAAGCAACAGTTTGTTGCCAGGTATCATACCCTGATCAGATGCCGTCTTTCATTTCTAACGCCCTGCCTTCAGCGGACGCCGAGCGGAGCGAGGGAACGGGGCCGTTTTGGGCGCACGCGTTGCGTCCGCAAGGCGTGTGCCCAGGCCCCGCGTTCCGCTGGAAGGCTTTGTTATGGTTCTGCTGTTCTCAAATTGGTCTTTCATTTCGTTTTGGTCCGAAATTTCTGTCCTCATTTCACAATCTACAAGCACTGACAATCTGGCGTCGACTCGGACATTTGATAAGCCGGTAGGCAAGGGTAATGTGACTTTCGAAAGCGCGATTCGGGAGGACAATCGACTGAGGTGACGGGCACAGGTTTTGCCTTTACGAATGTACCAGTCGGCATGATCTCGAAGATTACGCTGGACGATAGATTCACCATTGAGCAAAACCTGTGACCGGATCTTCGCGAAACAAAAGTGTGACACCCTTGCCGCTGAGTCGAACGCGCTCCGGTTCTCAATTTGCCCTCCGGTATTTCACCATAACGCCCTGCCTTCAGCGGACGCCGAGCGAAGCGAGGGAACGGGGCCGTTTTGGGCGCATGCGTTGCGTCCGCAAGGCATGTGCCCAGGCCCCGCGTTCCGCTGGAAGGCTTTGTTATGGTTCTGCT
>JBMOLB010000003.1:0-1421 GCA_049323035.1 Patescibacteria group bacterium
GGAAATGTATTATATTTCCTGTAAAAAGTAATTTGAAAATGGCGCAGCACCTATTATATTAAATAAACCCAACTTTAATATTCAAAAAATAGGAGACTACGCCATATGAGAAAGATACAACCTTCAGAGCGCATAAGCAAGGAAATTTCTGATTTGATAAATAATGGATGTAGCGAATCAGAGGATTTGCTTGGCATATTGATGAAAAAAGCCGTCAGTAAAATTATTCAAGAGGTCTTGGAACAAGAAGTCTGCGATTATCTTGGACGTGATTATTATCAACGTAACCAGGGAAATCACAACGGCTATCGCAATGGCTATGAACCGAAAACACTTAAAACAGCAGAAGGAAAAATACGAATAGATGCTCCCCAGATCCGAGATACAGATCAACCCTATCGATCTCAATTGTTAAATCACATTGGACCGAGAACATCAGAATTAGAACGTTTGGCCATTGAGATGTATGTTCGTGGACTCTCGACACGTGATATTGAAGACACCTTCATTGACGAAAATGGGAAAAGCTTTATCAGTAAAGATGGTGTCAGCCAAATCACTCAAGCACTGACTGATGAATATGAGCGCTTCTGCAGGCGCGACCTTTCATCTTATGACGTTGTTTATTTATTCGTCGATGGTGTTTATGAAAGTTTGCGATTAAGCCTTGGCGCCAAAGAAGCCATTCTCTGTGCCTGGGGAATCTTATCCAATGGACGCAAGGTATTGCTCCATATTGCATTGGGAAACAAAGAATCCTATGATTGCTGGAAAGATTTCTTTCGTGATATGATTTCACGAGGCTTACGAATGCCCTTACTTGTCAATAGTGATGGAGCGCCAGGCCTAATCCGAGCCATCGACGAATGTTTTCCAAAGAGCAAACGGCAACGATGTCTTGTTCATAAATTAAGAAACATTGCCAATAAACTCCCCAAAGACGGGATTGCTGAATTGATGCCAAAGATTAAAAACGTCTACTATCAAACAGATCGTAAAATCGCTGAAATTGCAGCTGCGAATCTGGTTGATGAATACGCGGATAAATATCCAACAGCAATCAAATGTTTCCTTGATGATTTGGATTGCTGTTTAAACTATATGGATTTTCCAACCGGTCATCATCGCTATATTCGGACAACAAATTTAATTGAGCGATGCTTTGTCGAACAAAAGCGACGCACCAAAATAATACCTCGATTCATGGATGAGAAGAGTTGTCTTAAACTTGTCTATTCAACCTTAATCCGAGTCAGTGAAAAATGGCATCGTATTTCAATGAGCGAACTTGATTTGGTTTTATTGAAGAACATTCGAAAATTGTATCAATTCGCTGAAAATGGTGATGGCTTTATTTCTGAAAAACTGGCTGCATGACCATTTCCAAATTTTCTTTTTTACAGGAAAAAAAAGACTTGACC
>JBMOLB010000004.1:0-1348 GCA_049323035.1 Patescibacteria group bacterium
GATAGTGTAGTATCTAGTTCGCAATTTGGTAGTTGAAAAAGGTCATTGGAAGCTCCAGAATGTTATTGCTAAAACAAACACAAAGGAGACAACCAATGACCAAGACCAAAGATAGCACGTTCTTTGAAAATAAGCTATTGGATTTCATAGCGGAACCGGATCCGCTGTTCTCCATGATGCAATGGATAACCGAGCAGCTCATGGAAATCGAAGTATCCAAAAAGACAAATGCCCAAAAGGGTGTTCACAGTTCAGAGCGAAAGACCTACCGTTGCGGCACACGGCTGCGCCGTTTTGATACTAGATTGGGCACCATGTATCTGCTTATCCCGAAACTTCGGGAAGGCGGATATATACCGTTTTTCGTTACTGAGAAACGACGAAGTGAGCAAGCCCTTATCGAGGTAGTTCAGGAAGCCTGGATAAACGGTATTTCCACACGAAAAATAGACCGTCTTGCAAAAAGCCTGGGGATCGAACATATCAGTGCTTCCCAGGTAAGTGAAATCAGCAAAGGACTGGATGACATGGTCACTGAGTTCAGAACACGACCTCTTGAAGAAGAATACCCGGTGCTCTGGATAGACGCGCTGTATGAAAAGATACGAGATCATGACCGTTGCCAGAATAAAGCCATAATGGTTGTTAAGGGTGTCAACCTTCAGGGCTTGCCGCAAATACTGGCTGTAGAGCCCTTTAATGAGGAGTCTGAAGAGAATTACGTATCCCTTTTTGCATCATTGAAAGACCGAGGATTAAAGAAAGTATGGCTGTGTGTTTCTGATGCCCATAGGGGTCTTCAGAACGCAATTCAGAAGGAATTCCTCGGTGCGTCCTGGCAGCGGTGTAAGGTTCATTTCATGCGAAACATCCTCGCTAAAGTTTCGCATAAAGACAAAGAATCGTTTGCAAATAGGCTTAAGCAGATATGGCTACAACCAGACCGAGAAACCGCAATTGCGTATTGCCGGGAAATAATTGAGCAGTATGGCGATACTCTTCCGGAGGCAATTGCAGTTCTTGAAGATGGGCTAGAGGACTCACTGCAGTTCTATGGTTTTCCAGAAATCGACGCACGGAAGATTTCTTCGACGAATACCCTTGAACGGTTGAACAAAGAAATCAGGAGACGGTCGAGAGTAATTGGAATATTCCCAAGCGTTAATTCATATATGCGATTGATCTGCTCGTATCTCATGGAATATGAAGAAGACTGGCAGACTGGTAGGAGCTATATAAAGGCAGAATCGCTTGCTAAACAACAAGCGTTATTAAATATGGCAGCATGACAAAATGGTAATCCAATGATTTTCTTTACTTCAAATTGCGAACAAGACTGGACACTGTC